>NZ_JBFOHP010000001.1 GCF_040907265.1 Streptomyces sclerotialus
ACCGACCAGTCGCCCGCCGGCGTCCGGCCCGTCACCGCCACCCGCACCCCGCCCCCCGCTTCCATGCTCTCGCCGACACCCAGCGGCGCGTCCGCGAGCGGCGGATGGACGGAGGCGCCCCAGCAGGCCGAGGTGTCCGGGTGGCCGTCGAGCACCTCCACGGGCCCCTCACCGGAGGCCGTCGCGCTGTCGATGCGGTAGACGAGCACGCCTTCGCGGCACAGGCCCCGGTCGTTGCCGGCCGCGACCCGCCCCTCCACGGCGATCGCACTGTTCTCCCCGGTACGGGCGACCAGCAGCCGCGGCCGCTGCCCGCCCTCGCCGCCCTCGGAGCGCACGGGCGCGGCCAGGGGACGCAGGGCGCGTACCGCGCTGCCGGTCGCCGGGACGCAGTCGACCTGGCGGTCGCTGATCCAGCCGAGCTTCCACTTGTGCCAGGCGAAGGGCTCGGGGGCCATCCCGAACTGGCTGCCCATGAGGTCCCAGTCCCCTACATACGTGTCCCAGTCGCCCATGCCGTCGGCCGGCCGGTGGTAGAGGTCCGGCAGGTCGAACACGTGGCCGGTCTCGTGGGCGAGGACGTTGCGGTCCGGCGGGTTGTTCTCGAAGACGGTGACGAAGCGGTGCAGCGGGGCCCCGTCCGCCGTCAGCGGCTGGTCGAGGTTGACGACCTTGGTCGCGTCGGAGTCGACGCCGGGGGCCTCCGGGTCGGCGACCAGGTAGACGACGTCGTACCGGCCGAAGTCGACCTGCGCGTCGGCCGCCGCCACCGCGTCGTCGAGGTACGCGGTGCGCCCCGCGGCGTCCCAGTCGCGCTGTATCCCGTACGCGGAGGAGGTACGCGGCATCTCCACCCAGTCCGGCTGGACGTGCGGGCGCAGCCGGAACGTCCCGTACGACGCCTTGTCGAAGAAGCGCCGGGTGGCGGGGAAGTAGTCGGTGGCGAGCCGGCGAGGCGCCGTACGCGGCCGTGCGTCCGGGAAGGACAGGAAGATCATGACGGCGTCGAGGCTGCGCAGGGGGCGCGCGTAGGTGCCGTTCCAGGAGTTCAGCCCCTCGGAGTGGTGGACGTCGGTGCGCGGCAGGGCGCAGGAGAGCGTGGCCTCGGACGCGGTGGCGGGGGCTGCGACGATGGAGGTGGCGATGAGCGCGATCAACGACGTGGCGATGGCGGCGAACCGCCGCAGCCGTCCGTGGTCCACCCCGTCGGGTGTCTGGGAGTGCTCCACATCGACCTCCCGGAACGCAGTCGGAACATCCCATCCACCCTGTGGGGGTTCATGGGGGTTCGTCCTGTTCCATGGGGCCACTTGAGTGACAGCCGCATCCCGCTCCGTCATCACGGAACGTCACACCTGATCCGTCAGGACCAGGTGACGAACAGACGCGCACAGAAACCATCAAACATCTGTCATCGATGCCGATCGTCACGGTTGTGTTGCTGGCTAGGCCGTCCGGGAAACCTCTATGATCGCCACACTTACACCGCGGATTCCCCTTTCCCGAGTTTCCCGAGAACCACCGACCGGACCAGCGCCATGCGGGAGCGAGCAGTGAGCGGACACTCCGACGGCCCGAGCCGCGCCCCCGGAGCGACACTGCCGATGGTCACACAGGGTGACGAACCGGCCAACGAAAGCGAAGGGAGCGGGGGGACGGACTCCGCACACGCCGCCGCCCCGGACGACGCGTCCGCCGGCGCTCCCCTGCCCTTCCCCGCCTCCTCCGGCGGCTACCGCGCCGCCTTTGAGGCCGCCCGGCTGCCGATGGCGGTCCTCGGCCGCGACGGCCTGGTGACCGCCGCCAACCCCGCCTTCGGCGAGCTGCTGGGCAAGGACCCGCGCGCGCTGGCCGCCGCCTCCGCCGCCGACCTCACCGACCTCGGCGGCGACCCGCACATCCGTACCGCGTACCGCGACGTCCTGGCGGGCCGCAGCGACCGGCTGCGCTGCACGCGCCGGCTGAAGCACTCCGCGGGCCACTCGCTCTGGGCCGAGGTGAGCGTCGAGCCGCTGCCCGGCGGCGACGACGTCCTGCTGTCCGTCTCGGACGTCAGCGACCGGCACGACCTCCAGGCCCGGCTGCGCCACCTCCAGATGCACGACCCGGTGACCCGGCTGCCCAACCGCGCCCTCTTCTTCGAGCGGCTGACCACCGCACTGGAGTCGGCGGCGTACGACCGGGGCGGCACCGGCCGGATCGGCCTCTGCTACCTCGACCTGGACGGCTTCAAGGCGGTCAACGACACGCTCGGGCACCGCGTCGGCGACCGGCTGCTGGGTGCCGTGGCGCAGCGGCTGGCCCGCTGCGGTGAGCGCCCCGCCGGCCGGGCCGGGCGCGGCGGGCCGCTGGTGGCCCGGCTGGGCGGCGACGAGTTCGCACTGCTGGTCGAGGACTCGACCGGTACCGAGCAGCTGGCCGACCTCGCGCAGTCCGTGCTGGACGCGCTGCAGCGCCCGTTCGATCTGGCGGGACAGCGGCTGTCGGTCTCGGCGAGCATCGGGGTGGTGGAGCGGGCCGCGGCCGGCACGACGGCGACGGGCCTGATGCAGGCCGCCGACACCACGCTGTACTGGGCCAAGGCGGACGGCAAGGCCCGCTGGACGCTCTTCGACCCCGAGCGCAACGCGCACCGCATGACCCGGCAGGCGCTCTCCAGCACGCTGCGCCCGGCCGTCGACCGCGGCGAGTTCACGCTGGAGTACCAGCCGCTGGTCGGCCTGGGTGACGGCCGGGCGCAGGGCGTGGAGGCGCTGGTGCGCTGGCGGCACCCGCAGTTCGGGACACTTCCGCCGAATCGGTTCATCGGATTGGCTGAGGAGAACGGCGCCATCGTCGAGCTGGGCCGCTGGGTCCTGGAGCGCGCCTGCCACCAGGCGCGTGCCTGGCAGCTGGCCCGCCCCGACGAGCCCCCGCTCTTCGTGAGCGTCAACGTGGCGGTCCGCCAGGTCTGGGACTCCGACCTGGTCGCGGACGTGGCCGGGATCCTCGCCGCGACCGGTCTGCCGCCCGAACTGCTCCAGCTGGAGCTGACCGAATCCGCCGTGATGGGGTCGGCCGGCCGCCCGCTCCAGGCCCTCCAGGCCCTCAGCGACATGGGCGTCCGCATCGCCATCGACGACTTCGGCACCGGCTACTCCAACCTGGCGTACCTCAGCCGGCTGCCCGTCTCCGTACTGAAGCTGGACGGCTCCTTCGTCCGCGGCTTCCGCTCCGAGGAACACCCGAACCCGGCGGACGAGACGATCGTGGAGGCGCTGGTGGCGCTGGCCCACCGGCTGGGCCTGACGGTCACGGCGGAGTGCGTGGAGAACGCCGAGCAGGCCGCACGGCTGCGCCGCATCGGCTGCGACACCGGCCAGGGCTGGCTGTACTCCCGCCCGCTGCCGGCCGACCGGGTCGCCTCGCTGCTCGCCGGCCCGCCGATGGACGGGGAGGATCCGCCGGTGAACGGGGAAGAGGGGAAGCGGGGCTGACGGAGGACCCGTCACCGTCCCCCGGCAGCCCCGTCCCCCGTCCTGAGGCCCCCGTCAGTTGCCGCCCGGCAGCCCGTACGCGTCCGCGATCAGCTCGTAGGAGCGGAGGCGGGCCGCGCCGCCGTGGGCGTTGGCGGTGATCATCAGCTCGTTGGCGCCGGTGCGCTTGGCGAGGTCGTCCAGGCCCTGGCGGACCGCGTCGGGCGTGCCGTACACGACGTTGCCGAGCCAGCTCTCGACGAAGTCCTCCTCGACCATGCTGTACGGGTGGTTCTCCGCCTCCTCCGGCGTGGGCACCAGCCCGGGCCGGCCGGTACGCAGCCGGATCATGGACAGCGCCCCGGCCAGCACCTGGCGGCGGGCCTCGGCCTCGGTCTCGCTCGCCAGCGCGCCGACGCCGATCAGCGCGTACGGCTCGTCCAGCACGGCCGACGGGCGGAAGGTCTCGCGGTACAGGTCCAGCGCCGGGAGGGTGTTCTGCGCGGAGAAGTGGTGCGCGAAGGCGAACGGCAGGCCGAGCTGGGCGGCGAGCCGGGCGCTGAAGCCGGAGGAGCCGAGCAGCCAGACCGGCGGGCGGTGCGCGGACTGGACGCCGCCGGGTGAGGTGGCCTGGACCGGTCCCGGCACGGCGTGGATACGGGCGTAGGGGTGCCCGTCGGGGAAGTCGTCGTCCAGGAAGCGGATCAGCTCGGCGAGCTGCTGCGGGAAGTCGTCAGCGCCTTCGTGCAGCCGGTCGGTGCGGCGCAGTGCGGCGGCGGTGGCGCCGTCCGTGCCGGGCGCGCGGCCGAGGCCGAGGTCGACCCGGCCCGGAGCCATCGCCTCCAGGGTGCCGAACTGCTCGGCGATCACCAGCGGGGCGTGGTTGGGCAGCATCACACCGCCGGAGCCGAGCCGGATGGACTCGGTCTGCGCGGCCAGGTGGGCCAGGATGACCGCCGGCGAGGAGGAGGCAACGCCGGGCATGGAGTGGTGCTCGGCCACCCAGTAGCGGTGGTAGCCGCGGCGTTCCGCGGTCCGCGCGATCTCGCCGGAGGTGCGCAGCGCATCGGTGGCGGTGTTCCCGGCGCCGACGGTCAGCAGGTCCAGGACGGACAGCGGTACGGGCGCGGTGCCGTGCGCCGTGCCCCGGATCTCGTCGTCGGTGCCGGGGGTGCCGGCGGCCCGGCCGGTTTCGGGTGCCGGGCCGCGGCTTTCGTCGTGGTGGCCGCTCACGGTGCGGGTCCTCCTAGGTAGCGGGTCTTCCCCGCGACCAACCGGAGTAGAACTCCGTTTATTCCCGACGGCCGGCTCGCGGGATCCCGGTCACTCCTCCCGCCGGGGTCCCGCGAAGAGGGTGCCCAGCTCCGGCCGGACGATCTCCCGGTCCAGCAGCCGCAGCCCCTCCCAGACGGTGACCTGGTTGGCGGTGAGCACCGGCTTGCGCAGCGCCTCCTCCACGGCCGGGATGTGAGCCGCGGTGTGCAGCGCGGTGTCGGGCAGCAGGACCACCTCGGCGTCCGGATGGTCCCCCGTACGGGCGAGGTGCAGCACCTCGTCCAGGCCCCACGTGCCGACCTCGGCAGCGGTGATGATGCCGCTGCCGCGGGTGGCGACGACTTCCGTACCCGCCGACTTCAGGAAGGCGTGGAAGTACTCGGCCACGTCCTCCGGATAGGTCGCCGCGATGGCCACCCGCTCCGCCCCCAGCGCCTGGACGGCCCGCGCGAAGGCGAAGGAGGTGCTGGAGGCCGGCAGCCCGGCGGTGGCCGACAGCTCCCGGACCTGCTCCTGCGCGCCGTCCCAGCCGAAGACGAAGCTGGCGCTGGTGCAGGCCCAGACGACGGCCTCCGCACCCTGGTCCTTCAGGTCGGCGACCCCGGCGGCCAGCCGCGCCGCCGACCCCATTTCGAGCAGGGCGTCCACCCGGTGCGCGTCCTCACCGATGTCGGTGTGGACCAGCGGCAGCCGGACGCCGCCGCCCAGGAGGGACTCGATACGGGGGTAGTCGTCCTCGGCGGAGTAGCCGGGGTAGAGGAAGCCGACCGTGGCCATGCAGAACTCCCATGCGTCGTACGGGTGCGGATGTACGGACCGACGTGCGTGTACGTGCTGTGCAGATGTCGTACGGGCCGTCAGGCCTCGTACGGGTCGTCCGGGAAGGCCGGGGCTTCGAGCCCCTCGGCCTGCTCGGCCTCCGGCGCCGCGGACGGACCGGCGAACGCCGCCTCGGGCTCCGGGCGGTGCCGCGGCACCGCGTCCGGTGAGCCGGACAGCGCCGCGGGGCCGCGTCTCGCGACGGGGTCGAGCAGCGCCTGGTAAGGGCCTACCGCCTGGATGCCGATGGCGCGCAGCGCGCCCCACATGGTGACCTGGTTGGCCGACAGGACCGGCATCCGCAGCTCGGCCTCCAGCTGCGGGATCACGTCGTAGGTCGGCAGGTTGGTACAGCTGATGAAGAGCGCGTCGGCCGCGCCCACCACCGCCTGCCGGGCCATGTCGACCACGTCCCGGTAGGGCACCTTCCAGATGTGCCGGGTCAGGCCGAGGTAGGCGCGGCCCGTGACCGTGATGCCGCCTTCTGCCAGATAGTCCTCCAGAGAGTCGGTGACGGATTTGGTGTACGGCGTGACCAGGGCGATCCGCCGCGCACCGATTTCGCACAGCGCGTCCAGCAGCGCCCCCGAGGTGGTCAGCGAGGGCACTTCACCTGCCTGCCGCATGGCGGCGCACATGGCGCGCTCGCCCGCCACGCCGCCGACGAAACTGCCCGAGGTGCAGGCGTAGGAGACCACCCGCGGGGAGACCGCGGACAGCGCCTGGACCGCCTCCCGGAGCGTCTCGTGCTCGCTGACGAGCCGGGCGAGGTCGAGGGAGACCTCGACCGGTACGAAAGGGGTGCGGGTGAGGTGGAGGGACACGTCGTCGGGGACCCAGCGCCACAGCTCGCGGTCGAGTGCGAAGTCGAAGGGTGCAACGACACCCACGCCGCACTGCGGCTGTGGGCCCCCGAGGAAAGAGACGTCCATGAATGGCCCCTAGAAGAACGAAAGGGCTAGGCCATCGGCCAGGGAATTTGAAACAACCGGCACAAGCCGGGACGTCGGGACAGAGCCGTTGTTGACACGGTAGATACGGCTTCCTAGCGTGGTCAATCCTCGCATCTCAGGCATCTGTCGGCGCCTCTTTCAGTTAAAGGGGCACACGTTTCAGAACGGTTTCTGGCCCATGACCGAAAACACCGTACTCGTCCTCGGATCCGACCCGCCTCCGAAACTCGGCAGACTGTCCGGACGAGCCCAGGTGATCTTCGCGGACGAGAAGACCCTGGCTGATCAACTTCCCACCGCCGACGTGCTTTTGGCCTGGGATTTCACCTCCGACGCGATCCGCGACGCCTGGTCCGCCGGCGGCCCGCGGCCCAGCTGGGTGCACACCGCGAGCGCCGGCGTCGACCGGCTGCTGTGCCCCGGCCTCGTCGAGGACGAGACCGTTGTGACCAATGCCCGGGGCGTTTTCGAGCAGCCCATCGCGGAGTACGTCGCCGGTCTGGTGATCGGCATGGCGAAGGATTTTTATGGCAGTTGGGAACTCCAGCGGCAGCGCCGGTGGCAGCACCGGGAAACTCTGCGAGTGGCCGGTTCCCGGGCCGTCGTGGTCGGTTCCGGGCCGATCGGACGGGCCATCGGACAGACCCTGAAAGCGCTCGGAGTAAAGGTCGATCTGGTCGGACGCAGGGAGCGGACGGGTGACCCGGAATTCGGGACGGTGCACGCGAGCGCCGCGCTGGACGGACTGCTGCCGGCCGCCGACTGGGTGGTGTGCGCCGCTCCGCTGACGGAGGAGACCCACGGACTCTTCGGCCGGGAGGCGTTCGGCCGGATGACGGAATCGGCCCGGTTCATCAATGTCGGGCGCGGCCCGATGGTGGTGGAGCGGGACCTCGTCGAGGCGCTGCGCGGCCGGCGGATCGCGGCCGCCGCGCTGGACGTCTTCCAGCAGGAGCCGCTGCCGGCGGACAGTCCGCTGTGGGACGTCCCGCACCTGATCGTCTCGCCGCACATGTGCGGGGACACCCTCGGCTGGCGGGACGCGCTCGCCGAGCAGTTCATGGACAACTACGACCGCTGGGCGGCCGGCGAGCCGCTGCTGAACGTCGTCGACAAACGGCTGGGGTACGTGCCGGTGCAGTAGCCCGCCGTATACGGCCGCCCGTCGCGCCGCCGGCCCCGGCCACCCGCCGGGGCCGGAAAAAAACCGCATACTCCACTCCCCCGATGGAGGGCTCGATGACCCAACTGGCGGATCTCACAGCACTGCGGCTCACGGCCGGTTACGCGGCCGGCGAGTTCTCCCCGGTCGAGGCGGTGCGGGCCGCGCTGGACCGGGCGGAGCAGGTGCAGCCGCACGTCAACGCCTTCACCCGGCTGGAGGCCGACGAAGCGCTGTCCGCCGCGGCGGAGTCGGCGGAACGCTGGCGGGCCGGCACCCCGGCCGGACCGCTGGACGGCGTACCGGTCACCGTCAAGGACGTCTTCCTGATGCGCGGCGGGCCGACCCTGCGCGGTTCGCGGACCGTCCGCGCGAACCAGCCGTGGGACGAGGACGCGCCGTCGGTCGCCCGGCTCCGGGAGCAGGGCGCGGTCTTCATCGGGAAGACGACGACGCCGGAGTTCGCCTGGAAGGGGGTCACCGACAGCCCGCTCCAGGGCGTGACCGGCAATCCGTACGACCCGTCCCGGACCGCGGGCGGCTCCAGCGGGGGCAGCGCGGCGGCGGTGGCGCTGGGCGCCGGGCCGCTGAGCCTGGGGACGGACGGCGGCGGCTCGGTCCGCATCCCGGCCTCCTTCTGCGGGATCTTCGCGATGAAGCCGACGTACGGGCGGGTGCCGATGTATCCGTCGAGCCCGTTCGGGACGCTGGCCCACGCGGGCCCGATGACGAAGGACGCGGCGGACGCGGCGCTGCTGATGGACGCGATCTCCGCGCCGGACGCGCGGGACTGGTCGCAGCTGGCCCCGGCGACGGGCTCCTTCGTGGAACAGCTGTCGGGGCCGGTGGCCGGGCTGCGGGTGGCCTACAGCCCGTCCCTGGGCTGGGACGTGCCGGTACAGCCGGAGGTGGCGGCGGCGGTCCGGCGCGCCGTGGACAAGCTGGCGGAGCTGGGCGCGCACGTGGAGGAGGTGGACCCGCGGATCCAGGACCCGGTGGAGGCGTTCCACACCCTCTGGTTCAGCGGCGCCGCCCGGGTGGTGCAGCCGCTCGGCGAAGAGGCGCGCGAGCTGTTGGAGCCGGCGCTGCGCGTGGTCTGCGAGCAGGGTGCGCGCTACAGCGCGCTGGACTACCTCGCGGCGGTGGACGAGCGGATGGCGCTCGGCCGGCAGCTGGGGCGGTTCCACGAGACGTACGACCTGCTGGTCACGCCGACCGAGCCGATCACGGCGTTCGAGGCGGGCGTGGAGGTGCCCAAGGGGTCCGGGCACGAGCGCTGGACGGGCTGGACGCCGTTCACCTACCCGTTCAACATGACGCAGCAGCCCGCGGCGTCGCTGCCCTGCGGCGTGGACGGCGACGGACTGCCGATCGGGGTGCAGCTGGTCGGGGCGCGGCACGCGGACGCACTGGTGCTGCGCGCCGCGCACGCCCTGTACGGGGCCGGAGTGGCGGACATCCCGGCCCCGGAACTCCTCGCTACGCCCGGCGGAAGCTGAGCGTCTCGCCGAGCGCGCCGGCCCGCCAGAGGTCCTGGCAGGCGTCGGCCATCCGGTCCAGGCCGTCCACGACCGAGCCCCAGACGATGCCCGGCACCCAGCCCGCGTCACCGTTGATCAGCAGGTTGTTGCGCTCGTAGAAGAGCGCGAGGTCGACGACGGTGGCGCGGCCCGCGTGCGCGGCCTTGCCGCCCTGCCGCTCGGCCGCCGCCTCGTAGCCGTACGAGGCGGTGGCCAGCTGGGTGTCGGTGAAGGTGAAGTAGCACAGGTCGCCGGGGATCGGGGTGATCGTGGGGTTCTCCAGGGGCGGCTCCTCGGGGGCGAAGGGCGGCACCAGGGCGTAGATCTCGTTGCGGGCGTACTTGGCGTGGTAGACGTCGCCGCCGAGCGGGAGCGCGTCCCAGACGGCGGCGCAGGTGACGGGGGCGCGGTCGTCGAGCAGCTTGGCCGTGCAGCGCACGCCGCGCTTGTCCAGGGAGACCTCGATGAAACGGTCGGCCATGATGACCCCTCTTGGTTGATTACCATGCTTGCCAGACTTACCGGTCCTTGCCGGTCATTGGTGACGTATCACCCGGCACGCCGAGCGTAGGGCGTCCACGGACACTTCCCCGGGGGACGCGGCGGAAGTCATTTCCCTCCTGCCCCAAACGCCCCGTACACAGCGGTAATTACCCGGACTTTCCCCGCACAACTCCGTGTACGACCCCTTCGGCACCGGAAGCATCAAGGGCCGGAAACGATCGGCATAGGTTCCCCGGCTTCGGGTAGTCGCGCGCCCATGGCTCCATCAATGGGGAACACCCAACAGAACAGGCGAAGTTCGGGAGGCGGCCTCCGTCGCCGCACGCTGCTCGCGGGGGTAGCGGCGCTCGGCGCGGCGGGTGCGATGGGCGCGACCAGTGCCTGCAGCCGGGTGTCGACCGCCGACACCGGCGACGGCGGGCATCTGCTGGAACAGCTGCGCGCCAAGGGCACCGTACGGCTGGGCCTGGCGGGCGAGCAGCCGTACGGCTACATCGGCAAGGACGGGAAGATGACCGGCTCCGCGCCGGCCATCGCCGAGCGCATCTTCCAGCGGCTGGGCGTCGAGAACGTCCAGCCGTTCGCCACGGAATTCGGCTCGCTCATCACCGGCCTCAATTCCCTCCAGTTCGATGTCGTGGCAGCCGGTATGTACATCAATCCGGGCCGCTGCGAACAGGTCATTTTCGCGGATCCCGAATACCAGATGCTCGACGCCTTCATCGTGCCGAAGGGGAATCCCAAGAATCTGCGCACCTACAAGGACATAGCCAGGACCGGCGCCCATATGGCGACGGGCGTCGGCTTCGCCGAGATCGGTTACGCCAAGGAGGCCGGGGTCAAGCGCATCACGACCCTGCCCGACCAGCTGGCCGGCCTGCTCGCGGTGGAGCAGGGCCGGGTCGACGTCTTCGTGGGCACCGCGGTCACCGTGCGCAACGTCGTGAAGGAGACCGAGACGACGAAGGCGGAGGCCACCCAGGAAGTCACGCCGTACGTGAACGGGAAGCCGATGATCGACGTCGGCGCCTTCGCCTTCCGCAGCCCCGAGACCAACCTCCGGGACGCGTTCAACCGCGAGCTGCACAAGATGAAGAAGAGCGGCGAACTCCTGGACGTCATGCGGCCTTTCGGCTTCACGAAGGACCAGATGACGACCATCACCGCCAAGGAGAGGTGCAAGCCGTGAGCGAAATCAGCTGGGGTTTGTGGGAACTCCTCCTCGAAGGCGTCTGGGTCACCGTCCAGCTGACGGCCTTCAGCGCCGCACTCGCCGCCGTGGTCGCTTTCGTCATCGGCCTGGCGCGTACCCACCGGTTGTGGATCGTACGCTTCCTCTCCGGCGCGTACTTCGAGATCTTCCGCGGTACCTCCGCACTGATCCTGATGTTCTGGATCTTCTTCGTGCTCCCCATCGCCTTCGGCTGGCAGCTGGTTCCCATGTGGGCCGCCGTACTGGCCCTGGGCCTGAGCTACGGCGCGTACGGCTCGGAGGTCGTACGCGGTGCGGTCAACGCGGTGGCCCCCGCCCAGCGCGAGGCGGGCATCGCGCTCAGTTTCAGCCCCGCCCAGCAGCTGCGGAAGATCATCCTCCCGCAGGCCTGGCCGGAGATGGTCCCGCCCTTCAACAACCTGCTGATCGAGCTGCTGAAGGGCACCGCTCTGGTCTCGATCATGGGCGTGGCCGACATCGCGTTCGGCGCCTCGCTGGTACGCAACGCCACCGGTCAGAGCGCCCCGGTGTACACGATCATCCTCGTCATGTACTTCGTTCTGGCGTTCCTCCTGACCCGCGGGATGCGGGTCGTGGAGCGGCACGCCAAGGCCGGCATCGGCAAGGCCCCTGAGAAGCGGGTGGGCCTGCGCAGCAGGCTCAGCGCCGACCAGGTCGGTGACGTCTCGCGCTCCGGCGCGGCCCCGGCGGGAGGTGCGGTCCAGTGAAGTGGTCATGGGACGCGGTCGGCGACTTCATGCCGATGTTCTGGCACGGCCTGCTGGTCACCCTGGAGGCCCTGGCGCTCGGCTCGCTGATCGCCTTCGCCCTGGGGCTGGTCTGGGCCATGGCGCAGCGCTCCGAGCACGCCGTGGTGCGCTGGCCGGTGGTGGGGGTCACCGAGTTCATCCGTAACACCCCCCTCCTCGTCCAGCTGTTCTTCCTCTTCTACGTGCTGCCCGAGTGGGGGATCACGCTCTCGGCACTGACCACCGGCGTGATCGGCCTCGGCCTGCACTACTCGACGTACACCGCCGAGGTCTACCGCGCCGGCATCGACGGCGTGCCGGTGGGCCAGTGGGAGGCGGCGACCGCGCTCAGCCTGCCGCGCACCCGGACCTGGAGCGCGGTGATCCTGCCGCAGGCGATCCGCCGGGTCGTGCCGGCGCTGGGCAACTACGTCGTCGCGATGCTGAAGGACACCCCGATGATCTTCGTGATCGGGGTCCTGGAGATGCTGGGCGAGGCCCGCCAGTTCTCCTCGCAGACCTTCCAGACCCTGGAGCCCTACACGGTCGTCGGCCTCGCCTTCATCGTCATCGCCTACCCGGCTTCCCTTCTCCTGCGAGCCCTGGAGCGTCGTCTTGTCCGCTGACAGCAACCTCTCGAAAGCAACGGCCAACCCGGCGGTGGACGGCAGCGAGCTGATCCGCTTCGACCGCGTCACCAAGCGCTTCGGGGCCAACACGGTCCTGGACTCGCTGGACTTCACGGTCTCCTCGGGCAAGCACGTCACCCTGATCGGCCCGTCGGGCTCCGGCAAGACCACGATCCTGCGGCTGCTGATGACGCTGCTGAAGCCGGACGAGGGCACGATCAAGGTGGGCGGGGACTACCTCACCCACGAGAAGAAGGGCGACAAGCTCGTCCCGGCCGGCGAGAAGCACACCCGCGAGGTGCGCAAGAACATCGGCATGGTCTTCCAGCAGTTCAACCTCTTCCCCAACATGAAGGTGCTGCGCAACGTCACCGAGGCGCCGGTGCACGTGCTGGGGATGACCAAGGAGGCGGCCGAGGAGCGCGCCCACGGGCTGCTGGACCTGGTGGGCCTGACCGAGCACGTCGACAAGTACCCCACCCAGCTCTCCGGCGGCCAGCAGCAGCGGGTCGCCATCGCGCGCGCCCTGGCCATGCGGCCGCAGGTGCTGCTCCTGGACGAGGTCACCTCGGCGCTCGACCCGGAGCTGGTGGCCGGCGTGCTGGACGTGCTGCGGGACATCGCGCACACCACGGACATCACCATGCTGTGCGTCACGCACGAGATGAACTTCGCGCGGGACATCTCGGACGACGTCCTGATGTTCGACTCGGGCCGGGTCATCGAGTCCGGGCCGCCGGAGAAGATCTTCACGGAGCCGGAGCACGAGCGGACCCGCGAGTTCCTCAGCGCGGTTCTCTGACGCCGGAACGCGCGGAGCGGCCCGCCGTCCCACGACGGGGCGGCGGGCCGCTTTTTACCCCCAAGGCTATGACCTGGGCATATGCCACGGTGGTGAATCGCTGAACAGAAGCGTGCTGGACGCCGATTTTCACTCAAGACCCCCTCCTGTACGCCAGGTTGGCCGCTATCGTGGTACGAGCCCCGCCCCCCGGCAAGGCAGCGCGATGCATGCTGTCCGTGACGGGCGGCGACGGTGATGATGCAAACGGTCACAACCTGCTAGGGGGACACCGTGGCGCCGACGTACGAGCCCACCGCGCCTTATCACTCGGTGCGCTACGCACTGCGCGTGCTCGAAACGGTTTCCCGTCACGCCACGGGCACGACCGACGACCAGATAGCGCGGGAGACCGGGCTGCCGGCGGCCCACCTCACCCACATGCTGGCGATGCTCCGCCGCGAGGGTTACCTGAAGCAGCTGTCCGACGGCGCGTACGTGGTCGGCGAGTCGCTGACCCTGCTGGGCGGCGGCGTCGGCCGGGCCCAGGCGCTCAACGACAAGCTGCAGAGCTCGCTGGACGAGCTGCGCGACTCCGTCGGCGCCGCGGTCTACATCAGCCGCTACATCGACGGCGAGGTGCGCATCCTGCACTACGCCGACGGGCCGCAGGCCCCGAAGGTCAACGAGTGGGCGGAGTTCCACCGCACGGCGCACGCGAGCGCGATGGGCAAGTGCCTGCTCGCCCAGCTCGACCACGACGGCCGCCGTGACCACCTCTCCCAGCACAAGACCGCCCGGCTCACCTCCCGGACGATCACCAACGAGAAGGTGCTCTTCCACAAGCTCGACAGCCAGCCGGCCTCCGTCCCCGTCCTGGACCTCCAGGAGTACGCCGTCGGCACGGTCTGCGCGGCCGTCCCGATCACGGCCGGGGCGACGGTGGGCTGCCTCGCGCTGTCGATGCCGCTGGAGCACGCCCACCGGCTGCGCAAGGCCGCCGACACGCTGAACCGCAGGGCGGCCCCGGTCCTGCTGTCGCTGGCGATCTGACCCGCGGCACCGGCGCGCGCGGGCCCCCGGGCGGGGGCCCGCGGTGTGGCCGGGGCCACATGGTCAGGAGCACCCCTGAGGACCAGGTAGTAT